>NZ_CP168686.1:0-9518 GCF_044051715.1 Levilactobacillus parabrevis | reverse complement strand
AAGAACGTATCTATCAACGTCTCCCGGCTTTTTCCAATAACTTTTAGGAATATCAAGTAACTCAAAAAAATCTTCTTTTGATAAAAAAGCATAACCGGTTGTTCTGAAACCTTTTAACAATCTAAAAGCGGTTTTAGCATAACTGCTTCGAAGATCTCTAAATTCCGCTAAAGCATATCTAACCCACGTGTCTAAATTATTAAGAAGTGGCAAAGCATCTTTATATACTTCAATGTCTATATAAGGAGAATCAGCTTCACCAACAATTCTGAATTTAGTAAACATAACAAACATTTCTCTATTTAATCCAGATTTACTACGTCTTCCAAAATGAAGCCCCATTAGTTTTTCATAAGTTCTTTGAATATCATCTTCAAAGCGATTATTTGCAGTTGGTTTATAGTTGCTCAAGTCTTTAAGTTGTTCAAAAGAAAATCTAACTGTTTGATCCCCTTTATCACGCATACGAGAAATAATTGAAAAAAATAGATTCATTTCAATAGGGGTGAATTTACGTAAGGGAATAGTATTAAGTTCTGGATCATATTTTATAAGTTCATTGCTCATAATTACACCTCCACAACTATTATATAAAATCAACGATTGTTTATCAACGATCACTATTAAAAACCTCGTTGATAAACAGACAAAACCTCGTTGATAAACAGACAAAACCTCGTTGATAAACAGACAAAACCTCGTTGATAAACAGACAAAACCTCGTTGATAAACTTCTGTGAGCCTTGGGAGAGTAAGGCTCAAGAGGGGTCTAAAAGAGGTTTAAAAGAGGTTTATAAAAGAGGTATAAAAGAGGCACCGCTGTACAAGATCAAAATCTAAAACAAAAATACAAAGGAGTGAGCCAAAAACCGGCTCACATTAAACTCCAGTCGCTATGCTCCTTGCGCCTCACTTCGTTCGTTGCCTAAAAAGGTGTGGCAAGCCACATTAATTCGGGCGCTGACGCCCCGAACCCCGTCCAAGCTGAGCCAGCTTGCCTGCTTTTTCACTAGCCGTTAGGCAGGAAAGCAAAGTTTTATAGAAACTTTGGCTTTCGCCAATTCAGTGTTAAGACTGGTTTAGAGCTGTCAATTCCTTATGCTCCCACGCTGCGCTCGTCCGCTACCATTGACAGCAAACAGTTAGTTTTTTGAATTTCAATAAGAATTCAACTGCTATATTCGTTTTTAAGGGCCTTATTTTTCGTTTCTAGCGATTTTAAGACCATTCATATATATTTATACCAAAACAAAAATAAGAACCCCTCAGTGAGCTTTTAGAGGGCTAGATGACGAAACATAGACGATTAATAATATCTTCTTGTCTTTTTTGCAAAATATAAGTGTATAAGGAATCATACAAGTTCTTTTTAATCTCGTCTGGTTCATTGACAGAAGCTTCAAACAATTCTTGAATATCAACTTGCCATGGATCAGCAAGCATTTCATCAATTAGTTTTAATACTTTCTTTTCGTCAATCTTAATGACTCCTAACATCAAAATAATGCTTTCAGTTTAAATTCACAGATCTTACAGCGTCGTTATTCAAAATTTGTTACCAAGCTTATAAAGATTATCTGCACAAAGAAATTAAAAAATTTTGGCTTAAAACAGCATAATCTGCAACACTTTTTAAATATTTAAAACATAACAATCTTAGTTAGGTGCAAGCATAAATTGAATTAAGAATACATTCCATTCAACAACGGAAAAAATTGATTTTATGGGAATCAGCAGACCGAGTGAAACGAGGTCAATGCGCACTTACACCCTTGACAAGTGTCAAGGGTGGATTTAAACCCCATTTTGATGGGGTTTATTTGTGTTAGAAGGCTAACGCCAACTATCACAAACCTAGAGTTAAATCTTAAGATTAATCAATCACATTACGAAGGATCCAATGACTATAAGCAAGACGGGCACCGGGAGTTATTACCCAAGGGTGATTAATTTCGAAAATTTGAATTTCAGTTGCTAAGTAAAGTGGCGTCTTACCATGATTAAAAGCAAAAACGGGTTGCGGAAAATCAGGCTTACTAGCAACTTGATGAACACTTTGACGAGAGTTCATCTGCCAGCGAATTTTTAAATCTTCACGCGACAATAACTGTGGCAGCTGTGTTTTTTCAAGTTGAGCTTGTTGCTGCAACTTTTGTGTAAAGGCTTGTTTAGTCTTGTTTTGATGCCAATCATCAAAAAGATCATACTTGTTTGATTTAAAATCTAAATCCATAAAGCCAGCCTCCTAACCAAAATCAATTTTATCCAGCATCGTTTCAGTACTAGCCTGGTCTAAGCCTAAATAAGCTAAAGTCATTGCTTCACTGGAATGATTTAATAAGTGCATTACTAGGCCAATATTGTAATTTGATTGCGTGTAAACACGATAAGCCCCAGTTTTGCGCATTGTGTGGGTCCCTAGATAATTAATTCCTAACAGATCGCCAACCTTACTCATAATTTTGTAGAACTGTTTTTCCGTGATATGGCGCTCAGGGTGTTGAATGGAAGGAAAGAGCCACTCAGAGGCTAGTCTATGATCAAGTAGCCATTGACGGTACAATAAGAGCTCTGTTTGAACTGGTTTAAGATACAAGGTATTCGGTTTACCAGTTTTTCGATCGTGAATGAACGCATTTTGTTTAATAGAACCGTCCGGATTAAAAATATCGGTTTGTTTTAAGCGCATGACATCACTCACTCGCAGTAGCGTAGCTTTGCCAACTTGAAAAACTGTATAGTTACGCCGGCCAGCTTTAAAGTTGTTGAGTAAGGTATCTTGAACCTCCTTGAGAACATTTGAATCTTTGATGGGTAAGACAACTTGTTGCATAGTTTTAGCTCCTTAAAAAATTGATTTTTAGTACAAATTAAAGTACAATATTAAGTACAATGAAAGGGTGGTAAATATGACATTAGCACTAACACAGAGCGATTTTCGCGCTAACCTAAAAAAATATTTAGATCAAGTTAATGACGAAGACGAAACCGTTTATATTGCTCGTTCAAACAGTCGCGCAGTGGCCATCGTTTCACAAGAAAAAATGGACTGGCTAGAAAGAGCATTAAAAGCTAAAGAAGGTTCGTTAGAATATGCAATTGCACGTGATCAGTTAATTAAACGCCATGTTTTACCTGATGATGAAATTGTTGAATCAGATGATGATTATTGGGGTCAGTTTAAATAATGAAAAAACTAAGATTTAAACCACGTGCAACCTTTAATGCTGATTTAAAACGGTTAGCCAGTTTAGACAAATCTATTATTGATGAAGTTCGAGCAGCCATTGACCTGTTGCTTGAGCAACAACAATTACCACCAGAATTTGAAGATCATGAGCTTAATCGACGAATGAGCGGGTATAATGAATTTCACTTACGAGATACCCCGAAAAACAAAACACCAAGCGAAACTAACGATGTCTTGGTGGTTTATACGATTGATACAGATGAACTAGTCTTAATTGGCATTCGAGTCGGATCGCATGATCGTTTATTTCCTGGTCAAAATCGTTCTAAAAGGTATCGAAAAAATGACGAATAAAGGAAGTTATTTTTAGTATATAAAAATAAATGGCCCCTAATATCTTGATTATAGATGTTGGGGGCCTCTTTAACAACGGTCAGCTTTGAAATTATTGAGTAAAGTATCTTGAACCTCTTTAAGAACGTTCGAATCTTTGATTGGTAAGACAACTTGTTGCATAAAATAACCTCCAGTAATAGCATTTGATTTATGTATCTACGTAGGATATACTTAGCTTGAAATAATAATTTAGGAGGGGAAACTATGGAACTAATTAAAGAACAAACACGCTTAGCAAAGTGGGGAAACTCGAAAGCTGCTAGAATTCCTAGCCAGATTATTAAACAATTGAAATTAGATGATAACCAAGATATGACAATAACAATTGAAAATGGATCAATTGTTTTAACACCAATAAAAAAGAACCCAACCAATATTCACGAACTATTTAAGGACTGGCAAGATGACGGAAAACGTGATCACGAGCTTGATTGGGGAAAGTCAGAAGGTAATGAACTTCAATGGTAAGTCAGGGCGATATATTTTATGTTAACTTTAATCCAAGCCGTGGTCATGAACAGATGAATAGGCGGCCGGCCATTGCTCTAAGTAATGATCTAGTCTGTCAAACAAGTAACATGACGATTGTGGCTCCAATTAGCAGTACCGAGCGTAATTTTCCTATGTATCATCGGCTAAATAGTAGTCAAACAATACATGGGAAAGTATTATTAGATCAAACAATAGCCTTAGATTTGCGGGCAAGACATGTCACTGATGAAGCCATTGTCGATCATGTATCGCGTGAAGAACTAGAAGAAATAATCACTTTGTACAAATTATTGTTTAGTATTGATGACGAATAAAAGAAGTCATTCTTATAGTATAAAGATAAATAGCCCCCAATATCTATAATGTAGATATTGGGGGCTATTTTAACAATGTTTTATAGGGGTTATTAGGGACTTATAGACCCCACTGGTAGGAGCAAAGCTGCTAAAGTGGTAGATTGTAAAATTAATCCGAACGCTGTTCGGACAAAAAAGATCAGCTTCCTTTAAAATGGTGTTTACCACAAACCCATCTTTTAGGAGCTGATCTTTTGTCTAGTATAACCTATTCCGAACGAATTAAAATCGAAACCTTTTGTGAACTAGGGCTGTCCAATATCCAAATGGGCGTTCGGATTAATTTTAAAATCTACCATAAGCCTACCGATTTTTTAATATTATTTTATTCATCAATTTCCGGCGCCGACCCAAGCTCTGCCTGAATCATCCAGATTTTCTTCTCAATTGCGGTTTTGAGACCAATGAAAATATCTTGGGTACTGAAGTCTTTTTCAACATCGGATACTTCAATGCCGTGTTGGTAAAGGTCTTCCAAGTAACGATAGCCATCAACTAAGTGTGCGAGGCGTTCTGGGGTTGTTTTGTCCCATTCACCAGGCCAGTCTTGAATCTTAGTGTTTTCGGCCATTTCTTTTAAGGTCGAGTAAGGACTGCCATCAAGCGCAATCAGCCGTTCAGAAATGACATCGAGTTGGCTGTCAATTTCTTCCATGAACTCATCCATCAAGGGGTGCAACTTCAAAAAGTTGGGTCCACGCATGTACCAATGCGTCTGATGGATAATCATTGACATCTGGCTCAAATCGGCAACGAGTTGATTTAATACTGCTTTGGTTTTCGTATATTTCATTAGATTGATCTCCTTTCGATATGGTTATTATAACTTAGTGGTAGCTTAATGTGAAACGTTATACACTGGCAAATTAAGTTATTTATAGCCCGTAGAATTAAGTCGTTTTGAAAAGATGGAGACGTTATATGGTAGATTGTAAAATTAATCTACAATTGAATTTTATTTACCTTATGAAGATGTTCAAAACGCGTTAAAGGAAAGTGCGCAAAACCCCTTTATACGTACAAAGGATGAATGGGTAGTGGGTAACAATGAGTGTAAATTAAATAAGGCACAAAAAAGGATGCTTAAGGATAAAGAAATATATAATCATTTCAATTTAGAAAATATTTCCAGTTCCATCAAAACGGAGCTAAACAAGATAGTGCATGACATCGATGACTAATACTTTAACACCAAACAGAAAGGGGCTATGAATATATAGGGTCTATAGTTAATTATAGCCCCTAAATTAAGGAATGTTTTAGTGACCACCTAGGATCATAGTTAATTCATAGCAAAACTCCTGGTATTTTACTTAGAAGTCAATAAATTAATTGGACTGCTTTATGGTGGTAAGTTATGACGTATTTTAACACCTTTAATTATAAGGCACAAAAAAAGCGACACAATTGTTAAGTTATGACGCAGTTTATATATTCATTTAGCGGACATTAACCCATTTATTAATAAAAACTGGACTTAGAATGCGTTTCTCAAACGTCGAAACATGAAAAAAAGCCTATTTCTAGGCGCTTTTTACGATTATTGTTGTAAAGTTTGTTGGGCTTTTTTAGCTCTTGGCTTTTTAAATCTGGATTATCCTTTGCACCTGAAGATGGAAAGGGGACTGCTTCTTCTGCTTATGGTGGTCTAGGCATGGCTTTAGGTAATAACGGATTTAACGTTATCGGTGCTTTGTTCCTTAGCCAGTTTCGACTAGGATTTATAGTCTTTGGTATATTCACATTTGCTGGCGTATTAATTGCAACTTTGATTGTCCATGAGCCTTCTAATTTAGATGAAACCTCAACTAAAAAGAAAGAAAAGTTTTCTTTAAAAAATGTAAAGTTAATTTTTCCTTCTTGGCAAATTGGCGCGACTACTACCTAGCTCTTATAGGAAAAATGTTTCAGGGAGTTGGAAACTTTGCAATTACAGGATACATTTTATATATAATGACCGACTTTCTTCATCGTGGTAATCAAACTCAATCTTCTATCCAACTTGTTAACATGATTATGCTTATTTTTGGCATTTTGATGGGATTAGTCGCTGGGCCACTATCTAATAAATTTAAAATACTGAAATTACCAGTAGGTCTCTCAACTATCTTATTAGCAATTGCAGGTCTCTCCCTGTTCTTCTTAAGAAATAATACTGGTATTATTCTTTACGCCTTAGCTGCCGGTTTAGGAATGGGCTTATGGAACGCACTTGATAATTTATTAAACTTAAAAGTTATCCCCGATCAAAATCGTGTTGCATTTTTCTTAGGTGTTTACAACTTAGGTAATACAATTACACAAGCTATCGCACCCGTTTTAGCCGCTGCCGTCATAAGTCTTTTTGGTTATTCTGGAATTTTTATTGTTTCATTTATTTTTTCCTTGATTGGTGGTATTTCAATGCTATCGATTAAATCATTAAAACGTTAGTAAGATATTTTTTAGCAATCCTTATTTAAAGTTAAGGATTGCTTTTTGTTCTCTTCAGTTGCAATCGCTTGCAACTCGCACCTATCCTCTGCTATGCTCGTGCCAACAATGGTAATTATTTATTCACCTAAATTTAGGATGGAGGTAATTAAATGACTGAAAGTTATCAATTTGATGTTTTGTACTTAGGCGCGGGGCATGGTGCCTTCGACGGGGCGGTTCCACTAGCTAATAGTGGTAAAAAAGTCGCCATTATCGAAGCGGACAAAATCGGGGGAACTTGTCCAAACCGTGGATGCAACGCGAAAATTACGCTGGACAACCCGGTTCAACTTTTACGCCACCAAGAACGCCTTGATGGCATTGTAAATGGTGACTTAAAGCTGGATTGGACTGCCAATGTAGAACATGAACACGAAGTCATCGACGGCTTGCCGGACATGATTACTGGTTTACTCGACTCTGTTGACATCGAAATTATTCACGGTCGTGGAAAATTTGTTGATGCTCACACCATCGAAGTGGATCAACAGCGCTACACCGCTGACAAAATCGTGATTGCAACGGGGCTACGTCCCCACCATCTAGATGTTATGGGCTCAGAACTTACGCATGACAGTACCGATTTTATGAACCTCAAACAGCTTCCTGAAAATATCGTAATTATTGGCGCGGGCTATATCGGCATGGAATTTGCCACGATTGCCAATGCTGCCGGCGCGAACGTCACTGTACTTTTACGCCATAATCGGGCGTTGCGCAAATTTAATCAAGATTACGTAAAACAAGTCATTGCCGACCTCGAAAAACGAGGGGTGAAGTTCATTTACAACGCTCAGGTGGATCGTTTTGAGGAAGACGGTTCTCATTTTACCGTGTCTTATAACGATCACGAAACCCTCACCACCGACTGGATTTTGGATGCTACCGGACGAATTCCTAACATCGAAAACATCGGATTAGACGAAGTAGGCGTTAGTTACAATGCTAACGGGATCGAAGTTAACGATCATCTTCAAACTAACATTGATAACATCTATGCTTCTGGTGATGTGCTTGATAAAGAACAGCCTAAGCTCACCCCGACTGCGATCTTTGAATCTAGTTATTTAACCCAACTTTTCACAGGAAAGACTACTGACGCAATCAACTATCCGCCCATCCCAACCATTGTCTTTACCTCACCACAAATCGCACAGGTTGGTATGAGCGTCGAAGAAGCTCAGCAAAATCCTGATTACACCATTAAAACTAATCATCTTCCTGACGGATGGTTCCGCCAAGTTGATAAGGAAACAATTGGTGATAACACCTTGATTTACGATCAAGACCATCATCTTGTAGGAGCAGCTGAAGTTAGTGAACATGCTGCCGATGCAATTAACGTTTTATTACCAGCAATTGAGTTTCAATATACAGCTGAACAACTAGGCCGCATCGTACCTCTCTTCCCTACTTTGGGAGCGGACGTCTGGTCACAGATTTAAAAAAACGCTGAGCCTCTTTTAAGGAGACTCGGCGTTTTTTTATTATTTAGTAAATTCAGCAATTGCATCATCAATATGTTGCCGTACTACCTCAACATGATCCATTTCATCATCTTCTACATGTGGTAAAGGATTACGTGCTCGTCCTACACTTACCCCACGTTTAGCTAAGATTAACTTCATCACATCATATAAATTACCTTTAAATGATGTCAATTTAACTGAATCATCTATTTTCGCCATAGTCCCCACCATTTTCTTGGTTTTTCTTGTTCTTCTATCCTTTTTTGAACTTTGATTTGTTCCTGCAAATTTTCCAACTTCTCTTTAAGAGCGTTCACGTTCACTTCATCTTTATATTGATTGTCTAAGTGTTTGAATTCTGTTTCCTGTGAGGGCATTTTGAGAACTTTTAATCTGTCGTTTTCTGCTTTGTATTCTTCGAGCAGTTGTTTGTCCTGTAAGGCCAATCTTTGTTGCTGATCTAGTAACTTATGTAACTCTTTCTTTTCAGATTGAATTTCTGATACTAAATTTCGAAGGAATTTCACTTCATCTTGTCCATCAACCGCATCTTTTTTGTTGTCGTCAACATCATCTTTTTGTTGACGGTATCTTGTTGACGAATTGTTTGAGAACATTGCTTTAATAGCTTTTTGCCCATCAACATCAACGTAAACAGTATTACCTTTTGTTGATGTAAATTGACGTAAATCGATTGACGCATCTCTTTTTATCTTTTGCCATATAGCCTGCTTTGAAACGCCCAATTCATCAGCAAGTTCTCTAATTGTTTTAGGCATTATTTCCAAACTCCTTTCGGAGTTCAGCAAGTGCTTCTTGTCTTGCTTGATCTCTTATTTTTTTATCGTGCTCGGCCTGTTTATCAGCCAACGCTTGTTTCTCAGTAGAGCCTAAAGTTAACCCCTTAACCTTGTCAATGGCGCGCCATTTTTCCTGTTCTGTTAATTCACCATTATGCTGAATGTTAAATAGTTTTTGACGTTCATCTTGAAATTGACCTTGTGAGAAGTCGTTAGCGTCTTTCTTTTCAGGCTTCCAAGTAAAAGAATACCCAATTACTGGTTTCCCGCGGCCTTTACCATATTTCTTTCGAACAGTTAGGCCTCTAAAAAGAGGGGTTAATTCTTCTCTGATTGGTTT
>NZ_CP168687.1:0-13028 GCF_044051715.1 Levilactobacillus parabrevis | reverse complement strand
ATAAGGCCCTTAAAAACGAATATAGCAGTTAGATTCTTGTTAAGATTCAAAAAAACTAACTGTTTGCTGTCAATGGTAGCGGACGAGCAAAGCGTGGGAGCATAAGGAATTGACAGCTCTAAACCAGTTTTAACACTGAATTGGCGAAAGCCAAAGTTTTATAGAAACTTTGCTTTCCTGCCTAACGGCGAGTGAAGAAGCGGTCAAGCTGGCTCAGCTTGGACGGGGTGCGGGGCGTCAGCGCCCGTTTTAGTGTGGCAAGCCACACCTTTTTGGCAACGAACGGAGTGAGGCGCAAGGAGCAGAGCGACTGGAGTTCAATGTGAGCCGGTTTTTGGCTCACTCCTTTGTTTTTTGATTTTGTATAGTGATGCCTCTTTTAAATCTCTTTTATAAACCTCTTTTGAACCTCTTTTAGGCCCCTATCGAGCTTTACTCCCCCAAGGGATACAGAAGTTTATGGATAGAGTTTTGTCTGTTTATAGATAGAGTTTTGTCTGTTTATAGATAGAGTTTTGTCTGTTTATAGATAGAGTTTTGTCTGTTTATAGATAGAGTTTTGTAGTATTATATATTCATAAAATCATGTTCATTAAAAGAGGTGTTTCATTTGAGTAATGAAATTGTTAAATATGATCCTGAATTAAATACAATCCCACTTCGAAAATTCACTCCTGTTGAAATGAATTTATTCTTCTCAATAGTTTCTAGAATGCGTGACAAGGGTGACAAAACTGTAAGGTTTTCATTTGATCAATTAAAAGAATTAAGTGCATATAAACCTACAGCAAATAACCGATTTATTGACGATATTGAGAGTACTTATCAAAAAATTTTAGGCTTACGCTTTGGAAGGCGTAGTAAAGATGGGCTTCATCGTGAATTTTTTGTTATGTTTACCGAATTTGAGATAAACGGCCATGCTGATGATCCTTATGTTGATATTAAAATTTACCCCAAAGCTATAAAATTATTAAATGAGCTGGAAAGTTGGGTTCGTTATGCTTTATCAGAATTCAGAGATTTAAAAAGTAGCTACGCAAAAACCATGTTTCGGTTACTAAAACAATTTAGAACTACTGGGTACGCTTACTTTTCAGTTTCGGACTTTAACGAGCTATTAGATGTTCCTAAAAGCTATAAAAGTAGCAATATAAATCAATCCATTTTGAAACCCATCAAAGAGGAACTTACGCCTCTTTTTAGAGGCCTAACGGTTAGGAAAAAATATGGTAAAGGGCGTGGGAAACCAGTGATTGGTTATTCGTTTACCTGGAAACCTGAAAAGAAAGACGCTAATGACTTCTCACAAGGTCAATTTCAAGATGAACGTCAAAAACTCTTTAATATTCAGCATAATGGTGAATTAACAGAACAAGAAAAATGGCGCGCCATCGACAAGGTTAAGGGGTTAACTCTAGGCTCTACTGAGAAACAATCATTGGCTGATAAACAGGCCGAGCACGATAAAAAAATAAGAGATCAAGCAAGACAAGAAGCACTTGCTGAACTCCGAAAGGGGTTTGGAAATAATGCCTAAAACTATTAGAGAACTTGCTGATGAATTGGGCGTTTCAAAGCAGGCTATATGGCAAAAGATAAAAAGAGATGCGTCAATCGATTTACGTCAATTTACATCAACAAAGGGCAATACTGTTTACGTTAATGTTGATGGGAAAAAAGCTATTAAAGCAATGTTCTCAAACGATTCGTCAACAAGATACCGTCAACAAAAAGATGATGTTGACGACAACAAAAAAGATGCGGTTGATGGACAAGATGAAGTGAAATTCCTTCGAAATTTAGTATCAGAATTTCAATCTGAAAAGAAAGAGTTACATAAGTTACTAGATCAGCAACAAAGATTGGCCTTACAGGACAAACAACTGCTCGAAGAATACAAGGCAGAAATTAAGGACTTGAAAGCCTTAACGATGGCACCGCATGATAATAGTGAAAAAGAAGTGACGTCAGACAAACAACCGGAACCTGAAAATAGCACCCCGGAGTCACAACCTAAACCTAAAAAGTGGTGGCGTTTTGGTAAATAGTTACAACTAAAAAAGAAAAGAAGACTAATTAAATAGCGGAAGATAAATTTGAACAAGCTGTAGCTGCCAAGCTAAAGGGTGAGGGCTGGGACTGTCCCACAGATTATTCTGGTGGGTAGATTGTAAAATTAATCCGAATGCTGTTCGGACAAAAAAGATCAGCTTCCTTTAAAATGGTGTTTACCACAAACCCATCTTTTAGGAGCTGATCTTTTGTCTAGTATAACCTATTCCGAACGAATTAAAATCGAAACCTTTTGTGAACTAGGGCTGTCCAATATCCAAATGGGCGTTCGGATTAATTTTAAAATCTACCATAAGCCTACCGATTTTTTAATATTATTTTATTCATCAATTTCCGGCGCCGACCCAAGCTCTGCCTGAATCATCCAGATTTTCTTCTCAATTGCGGTTTTGAGACCAATGAAAATATCTTGGGTACTGAAGTCTTTTTCAACATCGGATACTTCAATGCCGTGTTGGTAAAGGTCTTCCAAGTAACGATAACCATCAACTAAGTGTGCGAGGCGTTCTGGGGTTGTTTTGTCCCATTCACCAGGCCAGTCTTGAATCTTAGTGTTTTCGGCCATTTCTTTTAAGGTCGAGTAAGGACTGCCATCAAGCGCAATCAGCCGTTCAGAAATGACATCGAGTTGGCTGTCAATTTCTTCCATGAACTCATCCATCAAGGGGTGCAACTTCAAAAAGTTGGGTCCACGCATGTACCAATGCGTCTGATGGATAATCATTGACATCTGGCTCAAATCGGCAACGAGTTGATTTAATACTGCTTTGGTTTTCGTATATTTCATTAGATTGATCTCCTTTCGATATGGTTATTATAACTTAGTGGTAGCTTAATCTGAAACGTTATACACTGGCAAATTAAGTTATTTATAGCCCGTAGAATTAAGTCGTTTTGAAAAGATGGAGACGTTATATGGTAGATTGTAAAATTAATCCGAACAGCGTTCGGATTAATTTTACAATCTACCATTTCAATTTAGAAAATATTCCCAGTTCCATCAAAACAGAGCTAAACAAGATAGTGCATGACATCGATGACTAATACTTTAACACCAAACAGAAAGGGGGTATGAATATATAGGATCCATAACTTACAAACAGGCCTTTGATCATTTCTAAAGCCATTCTTCAGAACGTTATTACGATCTGAGGAATGGCTTTATTGGCTTGTGCAAGTAACATTTGCGTGACTAATGCTAGTAATTCTTGCTAGGATTGCCTTAGATCCTTGATTATGATTTAGGAGGAGTGAGATTTGAGCTTTAAAGACGATATCAAGACCTTGCGCAGGCAATCTAACTTAACCCAAGAAGCGTTAGCTCAAAAATTACATGTGACCCGTCAAACGGTCTCAACTTGGGAAACTGGCAAGAATATGCCAAGTTTAGAGACCCTGCATGCTTTGAGTCAATTGTTTAACATCTCACTCGAAAAACTTCTATTTAACGAGGAGATTGCAATGAAAAAAGATAAAGGACCCTCTTTGGCCACCCAGATAGATCATGATGTTAAGCTTAAAAGTCGTTATCGTCGTTGGACTTTTGGTTTAGGTGGCTTGATCGTACTAGCACTGGTTAGTGTTGGCATTTTATGTTTGGGATATTACAAAGGTATTGGGACGATTGATCGATTTGATCCGTTTTTACCCTATAAAGTCGGGTACACTAAATTACCTAGTGAAAAGGAAATTTCGCCTAATAATAAGGCAACCAATGGTTACTGGACCGCTTGGTTCACCGATAATACGATGGGGAATGAATGGACCAAATTAACCTTAACGACGGGGCTTAATCCTGGGGTCAAAGATCCTTATGTGATGGCGTATCATAAGGGCAGCTATGTTAAAGTTGCACGTATCGTTCCTCGCACCTACATTAATCAGACTTATGTTAGCAACTTAGCAGCGCTAGATGCCTTGTTAAACCACAAGGGAAATACAGCGACTAACAATCATGACCTTAAGAAATATAAGACACAAATCCACATATCCGACACTGTCCAACAGTTAGTAACCGAATAGAGAACCACCTAGTTACAATCCTACAAGTGGTTTTAGGGTCTATATTCTCCAAATAACCCCTCAAAAACATTGAAAGAATAGCCCCCAATATCTATAATGTAGATATTGGGGGCTATTTTAATTTATTTTTTTATAAGTGCCCCTAAACTATAGCTATTGATTCAAGATTTCATGGGAGCCAGTTGCAACCAATAACAAAATCAATTCATCATGATCTAGCTGATAAATAACAATCCAGTTGTCATAATTTTTACCATAGTTTCCATATCTGGCAGGGTGAAATTCACGATAGCCACGCCAATTTCCTTTTAATGCATGATCTTTAATCTGTTTCAAAATAAGTACATCTTGTTCAACAATTGCTTCTAAGCAAGGCTTCAAGACAGTTATTGGGAAATGTTTTTTGACTAGTTTTTTTAATTCACGTTCAAAAGATTTGGTCTGTTTAATTTGCATCTAACTTATCGATCCAATCTTCAAAGTCAGTCAATGAACCAATGTTTTTGACCTGCCCTGTTTCTGCTTCTTTTTTAGCGGCTAAGGCTTCCGGAGAATCTAAAAAGCTGACTAATCGAACTTCATTATTGGCCGCTTTAACTAACGATAAGCGTATATACTCAGAAACGGTTAGCCCTTGTTTTGCTAGATTAGCTTTAGCCCGTTCACTAATGTCAGGTGTTACACGAGTTGAAATTGTCTTGTTTTTAATAATAGTATTACTCATTCTAATCCGCCTCCTTTAAGTTTACCATCGTACTACGTTATAATATTCGATTTTTAGGTTTTCTGCAACTAAATTAATTTTAAAGTAAAGGAACTAACAGCTTATGCAACAAATTGTCCTACCCATCAAAGATTCAAACGTTCTTAAAGAGGTTCAAGATACGTTACTCAATAACTTTAAAGCTGGCCGACGTAACTATACGATTTTTCAAGTTGGTAAAGCGACGCTACTGCGAGTGAGTGACGTTATGGGCTTAAAACAGGCCGATATTTTTAATCCGGACAGTTCTATTAAACAAAATGCATTCATTCACGACCGAAAAACAGGCAAGCCTAATACCTTGTACCTTAAACCAGTTCAAACAGAGCTTTTATTGTATCGTCAATGGCTGCTTGATCATAAACTAGAATCTGAATGGCTCTTTCCGTCCATTCAACACCCAGAACGGCATATTACGGAGAAACAGTTCTATAAAATCATGAGCAAAGTCGGCGATCTTTTAAGCATTAATTACCTTGGTACCCACACTATGCGCAAAAATGGGGCTTATCGCGTTTATACGCAATCCAATTACAATATTGGCTTAGTCATGAATTTGCTCAATCATTCCAGTGAGGCAATGACTTTAGCTTATTTAGGCTTAGACCAGGCTAGTACCGAAACGATGTTGGATCAGATTGATTTTGGTTAGGAGGTTGTCCTTATGGATTTAGATTTTAAAACCAACAAATATGAGCTGTTTGATGATTGGCACCAAAACAAGACTAAACAAGAATTTACACAAAAGTTGCAGCAACAAGCTCAAATTGAAAAAACACAATTACCGCAATTATTGTCGCGTGAAGATTTAAAAATTCGTTGGCAGATGAACTCTCGTCAAAGTGTTCATCAAGTTGCTAGTAAGCCTGATTTTCCGCAACCCGTTTTTGCTTTTAATCATGGTAAGACGCCACTTTACTTAGCAACTGAAATTCAAATTTTCGAAATTAATCACCCTTGGGTAATAACTCCCGGTGCTCGTCTTGCTTATAGTCATTGGATCCTTCGTAATGTGATTGATTAATCTTGAGATTTAGCTCTATGTTTTTGAGGGTTTATTCTAGGCTTTTTATAGTTGGCGCTAGCCTTCTAATACAAATAATACCCATTTCGATGGGTATTAAATCTACCCTTGACACTCGTCAAGGGTGTAAGTGCGCATTGACCTCGTTTCACTCGGTCTGCTGATAACCATAAAATCAATTTCTGCTGTTGTTTAATTTACTGTATTTTTAATTCAATTTATGTTTGCACCTAACTAAGATTGTTATGTTTTAAATACTTAAAAAGTGTTGCAGATCCCACTGTTTTAAGCCAATTTTTTTTAATCGTTCTGTGCAAAGAATCTTTATGAGCTTGGTAACAAATTTTGAATAACGGTGCTGTAAGATCTGTGAATTTAAACTGAAAGCATTATTTTGATGTTAGGAGTCATTAAGTTGGACGAAAAGAAAGTATTAAAAACCATTGATGAAATGCTTGCTGATCCTTGGCAAGTTGATATTCAAGAATTGTTTGAAGCTTCTGTCAATGAACCTGACGAGATCAAAAAGAATTTGTATGATTCCCTGTATATTTATGTTTTGCAGAAAAGACAAGAAGATATTATTAATCGCCCTGGCTTCGTTATTTAGCCCTCTAAAAGCCTGCTGAGGGATTTTTATTTTTGCTTTGGTATAAATACATATAAACAGTCTCAAAATCGCTAGAAACGAGAAATAAGGCCCTTAAAAACGAATATAGCAGTTAGATTCTTGTTAAGATTCAAAAAAACTAACTGTTTGCTGTCAATGGTAGCGGACGAGCAAAGCGTGGGAGCATAAGGAATTGACAGCTCTAAACCAGTTTTAACACTGAATTGGCGAAAGCCAAAGTTTTATAGAAACTTTGCTTTCCTGCCTAACGGCGAGTGAAGAAGCGGTCAAGCTGGCTCAGCTTGGACGGGGTGCGGGGCGTCAGCGCCCGTTTTAGTGTGGCAAGCCACACCTTTTTGGCAACGAACGGAGTGAGGCGCAAGGAGCAGAGCGACTGGAGTTCAATGTGAGCCGGTTTTTGGCTCACTCCTTTGTTTTTTGATTTTGTATAGTGATGCCTCTTTTAAATCTCTTTTATAAACCTCTTTTGAACCTCTTTTAGGCCCCTATCGAGCTTTACTCCCCCAAGGGATACAGAAGTTTATGGATAGAGTTTTGTCTGTTTATAGATAGAGTTTTGTCTGTTTATAGATAGAGTTTTGTCTGTTTATAGATAGAGTTTTGTCTGTTTATAGATAGAGTTTTGTAGTATTATATATTCATAAAATCATGTTCATTAAAAGAGGTGTTTCATTTGAGTAATGAAATTGTTAAATATGATCCTGAATTAAATACAATCCCACTTCGAAAATTCACTCCTGTTGAAATGAATTTATTCTTCTCAATAGTTTCTAGAATGCGTGACAAGGGTGACAAAACTGTAAGGTTTTCATTTGATCAATTAAAAGAATTAAGTGCATATAAACCTACAGCAAATAACCGATTTATTGACGATATTGAGAGTACTTATCAAAAAATTTTAGGCTTACGCTTTGGAAGGCGTAGTAAAGATGGGCTTCATCGTGAATTTTTTGTTATGTTTACCGAATTTGAGATAAACGGCCATGCTGATGATCCTTATGTTGATATTAAAATTTACCCCAAAGCTATAAAATTATTAAATGAGCTGGAAAGTTGGGTTCGTTATGCTTTATCAGAATTCAGAGATTTAAAAAGTAGCTACGCAAAAACCATGTTTCGGTTACTAAAACAATTTAGAACTACTGGGTACGCTTACTTTTCAGTTTCGGACTTTAACGAGCTATTAGATGTTCCTAAAAGCTATAAAAGTAGCAATATAAATCAATCCATTTTGAAACCCATCAAAGAGGAACTTACGCCTCTTTTTAGAGGCCTAACGGTTAGGAAAAAATATGGTAAAGGGCGTGGGAAACCAGTGATTGGTTATTCGTTTACCTGGAAACCTGAAAAGAAAGACGCTAATGACTTCTCACAAGGTCAATTTCAAGATGAACGTCAAAAACTCTTTAATATTCAGCATAATGGTGAATTAACAGAACAAGAAAAATGGCGCGCCATCGACAAGGTTAAGGGGTTAACTCTAGGCTCTACTGAGAAACAATCATTGGCTGATAAACAGGCCGAGCACGATAAAAAAATAAGAGATCAAGCAAGACAAGAAGCACTTGCTGAACTCCGAAAGGGGTTTGGAAATAATGCCTAAAACTATTAGAGAACTTGCTGATGAATTGGGCGTTTCAAAGCAGGCTATATGGCAAAAGATAAAAAGAGATGCGTCAATCGATTTACGTCAATTTACATCAACAAAGGGCAATACTGTTTACGTTAATGTTGATGGGAAAAAAGCTATTAAAGCAATGTTCTCAAACGATTCGTCAACAAGATACCGTCAACAAAAAGATGATGTTGACGACAACAAAAAAGATGCGGTTGATGGACAAGATGAAGTGAAATTCCTTCGAAATTTAGTATCAGAATTTCAATCTGAAAAGAAAGAGTTACATAAGTTACTAGATCAGCAACAAAGATTGGCCTTACAGGACAAACAACTGCTCGAAGAATACAAGGCAGAAATTAAGGACTTGAAAGCCTTAACGATGGCACCGCATGATAATAGTGAAAAAGAAGTGACGTCAGACAAACAACCGGAACCTGAAAATAGCACCCCGGAGTCACAACCTAAACCTAAAAAGTGGTGGCGTTTTGGTAAATAGTTACAACTAAAAAAGAAAAGAAGACTAATTAAATAGCGGAAGATAAATTTGAACAAGCTGTAGCTGCCAAGCTAAAGGGTGAGGGCTGGGACTGTCCCACAGATTATTCTGGTGGGTAGATTGTAAAATTAATCCGAATGCTGTTCGGACAAAAAAGATCAGCTTCCTTTAAAATGGTGTTTACCACAAACCCATCTTTTAGGAGCTGATCTTTTGTCTAGTATAACCTATTCCGAACGAATTAAAATCGAAACCTTTTGTGAACTAGGGCTGTCCAATATCCAAATGGGCGTTCGGATTAATTTTAAAATCTACCATAAGCCTACCGATTTTTTAATATTATTTTATTCATCAATTTCCGGCGCCGACCCAAGCTCTGCCTGAATCATCCAGATTTTCTTCTCAATTGCGGTTTTGAGACCAATGAAAATATCTTGGGTACTGAAGTCTTTTTCAACATCGGATACTTCAATGCCGTGTTGGTAAAGGTCTTCCAAGTAACGATAACCATCAACTAAGTGTGCGAGGCGTTCTGGGGTTGTTTTGTCCCATTCACCAGGCCAGTCTTGAATCTTAGTGTTTTCGGCCATTTCTTTTAAGGTCGAGTAAGGACTGCCATCAAGCGCAATCAGCCGTTCAGAAATGACATCGAGTTGGCTGTCAATTTCTTCCATGAACTCATCCATCAAGGGGTGCAACTTCAAAAAGTTGGGTCCACGCATGTACCAATGCGTCTGATGGATAATCATTGACATCTGGCTCAAATCGGCAACGAGTTGATTTAATACTGCTTTGGTTTTCGTATATTTCATTAGATTGATCTCCTTTCGATATGGTTATTATAACTTAGTGGTAGCTTAATCTGAAACGTTATACACTGGCAAATTAAGTTATTTATAGCCCGTAGAATTAAGTCGTTTTGAAAAGATGGAGACGTTATATGGTAGATTGTAAAATTAATCCGAACAGCGTTCGGATTAATTTTACAATCTACCATTTCAATTTAGAAAATATTCCCAGTTCCATCAAAACAGAGCTAAACAAGATAGTGCATGACATCGATGACTAATACTTTAACACCAAACAGAAAGGGGGTATGAATATATAGGATCCATAACTTACAAACAGGCCTTTGATCATTTCTAAAGCCATTCTTCAGAACGTTATTACGATCTGAGGAATGGCTTTATTGGCTTGTGCAAGTAACATTTGCGTGACTAATGCTAGTAATTCTTGCTAGGATTGCCTTAGATCCTTGATTATGATTTAGGAGGAGTGAGATTTGAGCTTTAAAGACGATATCAAGACCTTGCGCAGGCAATCTAACTTAACCCAAGAAGCGTTAGCTCAAAAATTACATGTGACCCGTCAAACGGTCTCAACTTGGGAAACTGGCAAGAATATGCCAAGTTTAGAGACCCTGCATGCTTTGAGTCAATTGTTTAACATCTCACTCGAAAAACTTCTATTTAACGAGGAGATTGCAATGAAAAAAGATAAAGGACCCTCTTTGGCCACCCAGATAGATCATGATGTTAAGCTTAAAAGTCGTTATCGTCGTTGGACTTTTGGTTTAGGTGGCTTGATCGTACTAGCACTGGTTAGTGTTGGCATTTTATGTTTGGGATATTACAAAGGTATTGGGACGATTGATCGATTTGATCCGTTTTTACCCTATAAAGTCGGGTACACTAAATTACCTAGTGAAAAGGAAATTTCGCCTAATAATAAGGCAACCAATGGTTACTGGACCGCTTGGTTCACCGATAATACGATGGGGAATGAATGGACCAAATTAACCTTAACGACGGGGCTTAATCCTGGGGTCAAAGATCCTTATGTGATGGCGTATCATAAGGGCAGCTATGTTAAAGTTGCACGTATCGTTCCTCGCACCTACATTAATCAGACTTATGTTAGCAACTTAGCAGCGCTAGATGCCTTGTTAAACCACAAGGGAAATACAGCGACTAACAATCATGACCTTAAGAAATATAAGACACAAATCCACATATCCGACACTGTCCAACAGTTAGTAACCGAATAGAGAACCACCTAGTTACAATCCTACAAGTGGTTTTAGGGTCTATATTCTCCAAATAACCCCTCAAAAACATTGAAAGAATAGCCCCCAATATCTATAATGTAGATATTGGGGGCTATTTTAATTTATTTTTTTATAAGTGCCCCTAAACTATAGCTATTGATTCAAGATTTCATGGGAGCCAGTTGCAACCAATAACAAAATCAATTCATCATGATCTAGCTGATAAATAACAATCCAGTTGTCATAATTTTTACCATAGTTTCCATATCTGGCAGGGTGAAATTCACGATAGCCACGCCAATTTCCTTTTAATGCATGATCTTTAATCTGTTTCAAAATAAGTACATCTTGTTCAACAATTGCTTCTAAGCAAGGCTTCAAGACAGTTATTGGGAAATGTTTTTTGACTAGTTTTTTTAATTCACGTTCAAAAGATTTGGTCTGTTTAATTTGCATCTAACTTATCGATCCAATCTTCAAAGTCAGTCAATGAACCAATGTTTTTGACCTGCCCTGTTTCTGCTTCTTTTTTAGCGGCTAAGGCTTCCGGAGAATCTAAAAAGCTGACTAATCGAACTTCATTATTGGCCGCTTTAACTAACGATAAGCGTATATACTCAGAAACGGTTAGCCCTTGTTTTGCTAGATTAGCTTTAGCCCGTTCACTAATGTCAGGTGTTACACGAGTTGAAATTGTCTTGTTTTTAATAATAGTATTACTCATTCTAATCCGCCTCCTTTAAGTTTACCATCGTACTACGTTATAATATTCGATTTTTAGGTTTTCTGCAACTAAATTAATTTTAAAGTAAAGGAACTAACAGCTTATGCAACAAATTGTCCTACCCATCAAAGATTCAAACGTTCTTAAAGAGGTTCAAGATACGTTACTCAATAACTTTAAAGCTGGCCGACGTAACTATACGATTTTTCAAGTTGGTAAAGCGACGCTACTGCGAGTGAGTGACGTTATGGGCTTAAAACAGGCCGATATTTTTAATCCGGACAGTTCTATTAAACAAAATGCATTCATTCACGACCGAAAAACAGGCAAGCCTAATACCTTGTACCTTAAACCAGTTCAAACAGAGCTTTTATTGTATCGTCAATGGCTGCTTGATCATAAACTAGAATCTGAATGGCTCTTTCCGTCCATTCAACACCCAGAACGGCATATTACGGAGAAACAGTTCTATAAAATCATGAGCAAAGTCGGCGATCTTTTAAGCATTAATTACCTTGGTACCCACACTATGCGCAAAAATGGGGCTTATCGCGTTTATACGCAATCCAATTACAATATTGGCTTAGTCATGAATTTGCTCAATCATTCCAGTGAGGCAATGACTTTAGCTTATTTAGGCTTAGACCAGGCTAGTACCGAAACGATGTTGGATCAGATTGATTTTGGTTAGGAGGTTGTCCTTATGGATTTAGATTTTAAAACCAACAAATATGAGCTGTTTGATGATTGGCACCAAAACAAGACTAAACAAGAATTTACACAAAAGTTGCAGCAACAAGCTCAAATTGAAAAAACACAATTACCGCAATTATTGTCGCGTGAAGATTTAAAAATTCGTTGGCAGATGAACTCTCGTCAAAGTGTTCATCAAGTTGCTAGTAAGCCTGATTTTCCGCAACCCGTTTTTGCTTTTAATCATGGTAAGACGCCACTTTACTTAGCAACTGAAATTCAAATTTTCGAAATTAATCACCCTTGGGTAATAACTCCCGGTGCTCGTCTTGCTTATAGTCATTGGATCCTTCGTAATGTGATTGATTAATCTTGAGATTTAGCTCTATGTTTTTGAGGGTTTATTCTAGGCTTTTTATAGTTGGCGCTAGCCTTCTAATACAAATAATACCCATTTCGATGGGTATTAAATCTACCCTTGACACTCGTCAAGGGTGTAAGTGCGCATTGACCTCGTTTCACTCGGTCTGCTGATAACCATAAAATCAATTTCTGCTGTTGTTTAATTTACTGTATTTTTAATTCAATTTATGTTTGCACCTAACTAAGATTGTTATGTTTTAAATACTTAAAAAGTGTTGCAGATCCCACTGTTTTAAGCCAATTTTTTTTAATCGTTCTGTGCAAAGAATCTTTATGAGCTTGGTAACAAATTTTGAATAACGGTGCTGTAAGATCTGTGAATTTAAACTGAAAGCATTATTTTGATGTTAGGAGTCATTAAGTTGGACGAAAAGAAAGTATTAAAAACCATTGATGAAATGCTTGCTGATCCTTGGCAAGTTGATATTCAAGAATTGTTTGAAGCTTCTGTCAATGAACCTGACGAGATCAAAAAGAATTTGTATGATTCCCTGTATATTTATGTTTTGCA